>NZ_JAWOTK010000004.1:0-4780 GCF_033338855.1 Vibrio sp. Vb0937
CAAGAAAACTAGTCTCAGCTGTTTGCATGATCTACAATACGGCAAAATTCTAACTCGACTATTTTCAGGAAGAGCTGCATGTACATGAGCACTGATGAGGTTCGTAACGCGTTCCTCAAGTTCTTTGAGAGCAAAGGACACCAAATCGTAGAAAGTTCATCGTTAGTTCCACATAACGACCCAACCCTGCTGTTCACAAACGCAGGTATGAACCAATTTAAAGATTGTTTCTTAGGCTTAGAAAAACGAGCCTACACTCGAGCGACTACGGCTCAGCGTTGCGTACGTGCTGGTGGCAAACATAACGACCTAGAAAATGTTGGCTTTACTGCTCGTCACCACACATTCTTTGAAATGTTAGGCAACTTCAGCTTTGGCGATTACTTCAAAGAAGATGCGATCTCCTTTGCTTGGGAATTCCTAACCGAAGTTCTTAAACTGCCAGCGGATCGTTTATTGGTAACTGTTTACGAAACCGATGACGAAGCGTTTGACATCTGGAACAAGAAAGTTGGCGTACCCGCTGATCGTATTGTTCGCATTGGTGATAAAGAAGGCGGCAAGCCGTACGAGTCTGATAACTTCTGGCAAATGGGCGACACTGGCCCTTGTGGTCCATGTACTGAAATCTTCTACGATCACGGTGAGCACATCTGGGGTGGCCGTCCTGGCACGCCTGAAGAAGATGGTGACCGTTTTATCGAGATCTGGAACAACGTATTCATGCAGTTCAACCGTCACGCAGACGGGACTATGGAACCGCTACCAAAACCATCGGTAGATACTGGTATGGGTATCGAGCGTATCTCTGCAATCATGCAGGGCGTTCACTCAAACTACGAAATCGATGTATTCCAAGCTCTTATCAAAGCAGCAGCAGAAGTGATCGGTTACGAAGACCTATCAAACCAATCACTACGCGTTATCGCTGACCACATCCGTTCATGTTCATTCCTGATCGTGGATGGCGTTATGCCTTCAAACGAAGGTCGAGGTTACGTATTACGCCGTATCATCCGTCGTGCAGTTCGTCACGGTAACAAGCTGGGCGCACAAGGTGCATTCTTCCACAAGTTGGTTGGCGTTCTAGCTGACATCATGGGTACGGCTGGTGAAGAGCTGAAGCGTCAACAAGCTGTGGTTGAAAAAGTACTGCGTATCGAAGAAGAAAACTTTGGTCGTACACTTGAGCGCGGTATGGCGATTCTAAACGAAGCACTAGATAACCTAGACGGTAAAGTACTAGACGGCGAAACCGTATTTAAACTTTACGATACTTACGGCTTCCCAGCTGACTTAACTAACGACGTAGCACGTGAGCGTGAGTTCGCAATCGACGAAGAAGGTTTTGAGAAAGCGATGGAAGAGCAGCGTCAACGTGCGCGTGAAGCGGGTAATTTTGGTACTGACTACAACGCAGCAATCAAAGTTGATACGCAAACAGAATTCTGTGGTTACACAGGTACTAAAGGCTCTAGTTCTGTAGCAGCGATGTTCGTTGAAGGCAACGAAGTAGATTCTCTATCTGCGGGCGACAAAGCAATCATCGTACTTGGTGAAACACCATTCTACGCAGAGTCAGGCGGTCAGTGTGGTGACGCTGGTGAAATCCGTACTGAGTCTGGTGTATTCCACGTTGAGGACACTCAAAAACTAGGTAACGCAATCGCGCACCACGGTGTAATGGCAGAAGGCGTTCTAGCGAAAGGTGATGAAGTAGCAACTATCGTTGACGCAGAGCGTCGCGCAGCTATCTCTCTAAACCACTCAGCAACGCACTTGCTACACGCAGCACTACGCCAGGTTTTAGGTGAGCACGTAACGCAGAAAGGCTCATTGGTGAAGGCAGACAACCTACGTTTCGACTTCTCGCATCTAGAAGCCGTAACCGCAGCAGAGTTGAAAGAAGTTGAGCGCCTAGTTAACGCGCAAATTCGTCGCAACCACACGATTGAAACCAACGTGATGGACATTGAGTCTGCTAAGAAGAAAGGCGCAATGGCTCTATTCGGCGAGAAGTACGACGACGAAGTACGCGTACTATCTATGGGCGACTTCTCGACAGAGCTTTGCGGTGGTATTCACGCATCAAGCACAGGTGATATTGGCCTATTCAAAATCACTTCAGAAAGCGGCATTGCTGCAGGTATTCGACGTATTGAGGCGGTAACAGGCGAGGCTGCATTAGACGCTATTGAAGCTCAAAACGCGAAGTACGAAGAGAAACTGGCAGAATCTGCACAGAAAGCAAAAGCGCTAGAGAAAGAAGTGCAGAAGCTAAAAGATAAGATGGCGGCAGCAGAAAGCGCTAACATCATGGGCAAAGCGGTTGAAGTCAATGGTACAAAAGTTCTAGTCGCAGCTCTTGAAGGCGCTGACAGCAAGAACCTACGTACTATGGTTGATGACATCAAGAACCAAATGGGGTCTGGTGTCGTACTGCTTGCCAACGTAACAGGTGACAAGGTTGGTCTGATTGCTGGTGTGACTAAAGATCTAACTGGTAAAGTAAAAGCTGGTGATCTAGTTAAGATGATTGCTGAGCAAGTCGGTGGTAAGGGCGGTGGTCGTCCTGACATGGCTCAAGCTGGTGGTACTGATGTAGCCGCACTACCAGAGGCAATTAAAACAGTTCAGCCTTGGTTAGAAGAGCGCTTATAAGCTTTTAACTACTAAAATTACGCTCAATCAAGTTTCTTTGATTGAGCGTAATTTTTTTTAGCAGCCAAGTGGTTTAATTGACCAAAAGTTAACCGAGTCATTTAGGCTATTTGGTTTTTGTTGTAACTACTGCTTATATAATTTTTCTAAAAGGAAATACTGACGATGTAAGCAGTTCTAAAGAGACTTCGGTCTTGGGAAGGTGAAGACTGGTGAAAAAGCCCCTTATCGTGCAAAAGTTTGGCGGAACCTCAGTGGGTTCAATTGAAAGAATCCACCAAGTTGCTGAACACATCATTAAGGCGAAAAATGATGGCAATCAAGTTGTTGTTGTCGTGTCTGCAATGTCAGGCGAAACAAACAGACTGATGGACCTCGCTAAACAGATAGATAGCGTGCCTACAGCTCGAGAACTTGATGTTTTGCTCTCTGCTGGTGAGCAAGTGTCAATGGCACTGTTAGCAATGACACTCAATAAATTGGGTCATGCTGCACGCTCGCTTACCGGAGCACAGGCGAATATTGTGACGGATAATCAACACAATGACGCAACGATTAAACACATTGATACTAAGACAATTCTGGGATTGCTTGAGCAAGACCAAATCGTGATTGTTGCAGGCTTTCAAGGTGTGAATGAGAACGGGGATATCACCACATTAGGTCGAGGTGGCTCAGATACGAGCGCAGTGGCACTGGCAGGCGCATTGCGCGCTGATGAGTGTCAAATCTTTACCGACGTTGATGGTATTTATACTTGTGACCCACGTGTAGTGAAAAACGCGCGAAAATTGGCGGTTATCGATTTTCCTTCCATGGAAGCGATGGCAAGCCGAGGCGCGAAAGTATTACATTTACCTTCAGTGCAATTTGCATGGAAGAATAATGTGCCACTGCGCGTGCTTTCGACATTTGATGTTAATGAAGGCAGTCTGGTAAAGGGGGAGTTAGGCAATCAAGCCGTCTCTGGTATAGCCATTCAACGTGACCTTGCCATAATCGAAGTCGATAAAGAACATTTATCTAGTGCTACAAAACAATGTCAGATGTTGGGTATCGACATTTGGAATGTGATCGAGGAAACAGAACGGGCAGGTATCATGATAAAACAAGATGCATGTGCCAAGTTCGATCTGGTGTTCAGCGACAAAATCCGTAATAGTGAAGTGGTAAGCCTGTTGACCGCAGTGGGGCTTGAGGCCAATGGAATGGTAGAGCACGCATGCGATTTGTTGGCAAAGCGAGATATTGAGATCAATTTCAGCGCAACGAATGCACTCACTATGATGCTAGTTTTAGCACCCGAATGTGTGGATACAGCAGCAAACATTCTGCATGATGCTTACATTACGTCTAGTGAAGCATTAAACATTCAACAAAAACATGCCTTTTTAGGCTGATTTTCGCTAACAAGGTAGTTTACGAAAATATAACTTTTGTTGGATAATAGCTTTGTAGCAAGAAAATTTAGAGATTACTCAAGGAGCAAAGAATGCTAATTTTGACTCGCCGCGTAGGCGAAACACTGATGATTGGTGATGAAGTGACTGTAACTGTACTAGGTGTTAAAGGTAACCAAGTGCGTATCGGCGTTAACGCTCCGAAAGAGGTTTCAGTTCACCGTGAAGAAATCTACATGCGCATTCAAGCTGAAAAAGGCAATGGCAACGTTGCTTCAGGTAACTACTAAGTCGCTCCTGTTTACAGAGCTTAGTTTGAATGAAAAAGGCTAACCGAAGGGTTGGCCTTTTTAGTTTTTACTGTTTTTGAAAATTTGCAGAAACTATTGTGTTGAGTATGGCTGTGAATTCATCAATAATGTTGATTCGAACTTCAGAAAGTTATTTGAAAATAAATGTCTTTTTTTCAGAGAAGACTCTCTTTTTTTCATCATAATAGAGTGATAAAGTTCGTTTAATAGTCACTTTGATTAAATCAGCAACGGTTAAGCCAGTTTCGTAGATTTTTTCAAAGAAAGTGTTTGACATATTTTCGGTAAAACGTAATATGTGCCTCCGCAAGACGGTGAGGTGGCCGAGAGGCTGAAGGCGCTCCCCTGCTAAGGGAGTATACGGTTTATCCCGTATCGAGGGTTCGAATCCCTCCTTCACCGCCATTC